>NZ_CP135032.1:220-3498 GCF_039393905.1 Buchnera aphidicola (Mindarus japonicus) | reverse complement strand
CGGGAGTGAGACGGCCCTCGTTCTCTTGATGGGAGAAGAGTTATTCGATAGTTATCCCCAGACTTATCTACAATAAGATTGGATATTTCCACAGGTGGGAAAGAAATGCACAAGAGCCCATTTTTCGGGAGTGAGACGGCCCTCGTTCTCTTGATGGGAGAAGAGTTATTCGATAGTTATCCCCAGACTTATCTACAATAAGATTGGATATTTCCACAGGTGGGAAAGAAATGCACAAGAGCCCATTTTTCGGGAGTGAGACGGCCCTCGTTCTCTTGATGGGAGAAGAGTTATTCGATAGTTATCCCCAGACTTATCTACAATAAGATTGGATATTTCCACAGGTGGGAAAGAAATGCACAAGAGCCCATTTTTTTTAAAAATTGCACCATTTAATTACTTTTTCTAAAAATAATGTTCCTTCAGTTGTTAGTATAGATTCAGGATGGAATTGAAATCCGCAAACTTTATCAATATTACTTCTTACTGACATAACTGTTCTTTTTAGAAATGAATTTATAGTTAATGTATTTGGAATTTTTTCTCCAATAAGAGAATGGTATCTTGCTACAGTAAATGGATTGCAAATTTTTGAAAACATTTCTTTTCCATCGTGTTCGATTAAAGATGCTTTTCCATGTAAAATTTCTCCTGCGGAAACTATTTTTCCTCCATATGATTTTATAATTGCTTGATGTCCTAAACAAATTCCTATTATTGGAATTTTTCCTTTTACTTTTTCTATTAATTTTAACATACAACCAGCTTCTTCAGGTTTTCCTGGACCTGGAGAGAGCATTAATATAGGATTTTGTATTTCATGTAGTTTTTGAAAAATTATATTTATATTAATTTGGTTTCTGTAAATTAAAACATTTTGATTTAATGTTCTTAATTGATCTACTAAATTATAAGTAAAAGAATCCATGTTATCTAGTAACAAAATATTATTTTTCATTTTGAAAAATATCTCCATTAAAATTATGAGCTTTGCATATAGATTTTAATACCGCTAATGCTTTATTTTTGCTCTCATTAGCTTCTTCTTTAGGAATGGAGTCAAATACTACTCCTGCTCCTGATTGTATTGTAGCTATGTTGTTTTTAACATATGCTGATCTAATTATAATACATGTGTCAAATATTTGAGAAGCTGTAAAATATCCTATTGATCCTCCATAGCTTCCTCTACTTTCTTTTTCTATTTTTGAAATTAGTTCCATTGCTCGAATTTTAGGTGCTCCAGTTAAAGTTCCCATATTCATACAAGCTTGATAAGCATGAAATATATCTAAATCGGATTTCAATTTTCCTACTACTTTTGAAACTAAGTGCATAACGCATGAATATTTATCTACTTTCATTATTTCAGAAACGTATCTTGTTCCAGACTTACATATTTTTGCTAAATCATTTCTAGCTAAGTCAACTAGCATTAAGTGTTCGCTTAATTCTTTTTTATTGGTTCTCATTTCTAATTCTATTCTGCTATCAAGATCTAGATTTATTGACCCATCTTTATTTTTTCCTCTCGGTCTAGTTCCAGCTATTGGATATATTTCAACTTCTCTATTGATTGGGTTGAATTTTAAAAAACTTTCTGGAGATGCACCAAATAATATAAATTTATCATCTTTCATAAAAAACATATAAGGACTTGGATTTTCTTTTTTAAGTAATTTGTAAGCAAGTAGTGAATTTTTACAGGGTAAATAGAATTTTCTAGAAGGAACAATTTGGAAAATTTCTCCATTTTGAATTCTTTTTTTCATTTTTTTTACAATTTTACAAAATTCAAAATCATTTATGTTAGTAGTTAGTTTAAAATTTTCTATATTTTTTTCAGGTATATTATTTTTTAGATTTTTTATTTTTTTTTCTATTTCTAATGCTCTTTTTTGTATTCTTTTCTTTTCGAGTGGGTTTTTTTTAAATAAAGTGGTTTGTATAAAACAAGTTTTTTTTTGATGATCTAATATAATTAATATTTCAGCTAAATAAAAACAAAAATCTGGACATCCATTTTTATTTTTTAATTTTGGTAATTTTTCAAATTCAGAAACAAGGTCATAAGAAAACATTCCTCCAAAAAATATTGCTTTAGGATAATCTTTAGGTTGTATAAAATTTTTAAATATTAATCTAAAACAATCGAATACAGATTTTGATCTTAATTTTTTTTCTTCATCAGAATCTTCTATTATAGTTGGAAATTTTATAATTAATTTTTCTTCATAGGAAATTATTTTTATTTCATTAGGTAAATTTTTACTTATTAGTTTGATAACTTCTTTTCCATTTTTAGTATACGGAATAAAAGTAACAATATTTTTTTTAGACAAAATTTTTAATGCAGTATCTGAAACAATCATGCTTTCTAAAGCATGTTTACTATTTATTTCAGCTGACTCTAAAAGTAAAGTAGAATATTTTTTTTTACAAATATTATGAAAAATAATAGTTGGATCAGACTGATAACTTATTTTTTTTTGTTCTACATATATTTTATTGTTCATTTTTTATTTTTTAAAAAATTTTATGAAGTTTTTTATTTTGAAAAAAGGTTATAAAAAAAATTTTTTATATTTAAAAACACTTTATATAAAAAAAAAAAAAAGTCAAATAAATAATAATAAATAATAATAAATAATAATAAATAATAATAAATAATAATAAATAATAATAAATAATAATAAATAATAATCAATAATAATAAATAATAATAAATAATAATAAATAATAATAAATAATAATAAATAATAATAAATAATAATAAATAATAATAAATAATAATAAATAATAATAAATAATAATAAATAATAATAAATAATAATAAATAATAATAAATAATAATAAATAATAATAAATAATAATAAATAATAATAAATAATAATAAATAATAATAAATAATAATAAATAATAATAAATAATAATAAATAATAATAAATAATAATAAATAATAATAAATAATAATAAATAATAATAAATAATAATAAATAATAATAAATAATAATAAATAATAATAAATAATAATAAATAATAATAAATAATAATAAATAATAATAAATAATAATAAATAATAATAAATAATAATAAATAATAATAAATAATAATAAATAATAATAAATAATAATAAATAATAATAAATAATAATAAATAATAATAAATAATAATAAATAATAATAAATAATAATAAATAATAATAAATAATAATAAATAATAATAAATAATAATAAATAATAATAAATAATAATAAATAATAATAAATAATAATAAAT
>NZ_CP135032.1:0-210 GCF_039393905.1 Buchnera aphidicola (Mindarus japonicus) | reverse complement strand
ATAATAAATAATAATAAATAATAATAAATACAATAAGATTGGATATTTCCACAGGTGGGAAAGAAATGCACAAGAGCCCATTTTTCGGGAGTGAGACGGCCCTCGTTCTCTTGATGGGAGAAGAGTTATTCGATAGTTATCCCCAGACTTATCTACAATAAGATTGGATATTTCCACAGGTGGGAAAGAAATGCACAAGAGCCCATTTTT
>NZ_CP135031.1 GCF_039393905.1 Buchnera aphidicola (Mindarus japonicus) | reverse complement strand
CGAGCACCAGCTTGTATAGCACAAATTGAATTTGCTACTGCCATTCCTAAATCATTATGACAGTGAACGGATATAATTGATTTATCAATATTATCAACTTTTTCTCGTATCTCTCTAATTATTTGAGAAAATTTTTCAGGAATAGTATATCCTACTGTATCTGGAATATTAATAGTTTTTGCACCTGCTTTTATTGCTTTTTTAATAATTTGACATAAATTATTAATAGAAGTTCTTCCAGCATCTTCACAAGAAAATTCCACATCATCTGTATATTGTCTTGCTCTTTTTATAGAAGAAACTGCCATTTCTATAATTTCTGAAAAATTTTTCCTTAATTTCGATTGTACATGAATATCTGACGTTCCTAAAAACAAATGTATTCTAAATGAATTAGAATACTTCATTGCTTCTGCTGCAACATCTATATCTTTTTCAAGACATCTAGCTAAACTACATATTTTGCTGGTTTTAATGATTTTAGATATTTTTTGAATAGATTTAAAATCTCCTGGAGAAGAAATTGGAAATCCTAGTTCAATTACATCGATTCCCATATTTTCTAAAGCAAGGGCTATTTTTATCTTTTTCTTTACTGTTAAGCTTGCTTTTAACGCTTGTTCCCCATCTCTTAATGTAGTGTCTAATATAATTATTTTCTTTTTCATTTTTTCCCTTTTTATAATATATATATACATTAGTTTCTAATAAAAAATTAAAAAAAAGTTATATTTTTTTTTTTAATTGTATATATAAAAAAAAAAAATTTTTTCTACAATAAAAATTTGATTTTTTAAAAAATTATGATATTATTTTTATTAATCAATCCCCTCAAAGTTATGTCGGCCCGCCCAAGCATCAATAACTTTGAGGGGATATTTTTATTTTTTAAAAATTAAATTTAAATATTTATTTTAAACAAGAAAAAAAGATGGAACTTTTTTTTCATATTTTTCTATTTCTTTTTTCCATTTCATTGTTGAGTCAATAGTATCTAATCCATTTAGTAAATAAGATTGATGAAAATTATTAATTTTAAAATAAAGTTCTTTTTTATTTATTAAAATTTTCTTTTCTTTTAAAAAAATCTTTCCAATAATATTAATATTTTTTTTCGCTAAAGAAAATAGATTTTCAATTTCTTTACGATCTAGTATTATTAATAATAGCTGATTGTTAAAGCTGTTATTATAAAAAATATCTGCAAAACTTGGAGCTATAATTACTTGAAATCCATAATCAATTAAAGCCCAAACAGCATGTTCTCTAGATGAACCACATCCAAAATTCTCTCTAGTTAATAAAATACTTGAATTTTTATAATTAACATTATTTAAAATAAATTTTGGATTTGGTACATTTATATTTCCATCTAAAAATCTCCAATTAAAGAACAAATATTTTCCGAATCCTGTTTTTTTTATTCGAGTTAGAAATTGTTTTGGAATAATTGCATCAGTATCTACGTTTGATTTATCTAAAGGAATAATTGTACCTGTATGAGTTAGAAATTTTTTCATTTTTTACCTAATTAAATTTTCTTATATCTATAAAAGTTCCTGTAATTGCTGCTGCTGCTGCCATACTAGGACTAACTAAATGAGTTCTTCCTTTTCTTCCTTGTCTATCTTCAAAATTTCTATTGCTAGTGGAAGCACATCTTTCTCCTGGATTTAATCTATCTTCGTTCATACCTAAACACATAGAGCATCCGGGATGTCTCCATTCAAAGCCTGCTTTAATAAAAATTTTATCTAATCCTTCTTTTTCAGCTTGTTTTTTAACTATTCCTGAACCTGGTACTATAATAGCTTTTACACCAGAAAAAACATTTTTATCTTTAATAAATTTAGCAGCTTCTTGCAAATCTTCTATTCTTGAATTTGTACATGAACCAATAAAAACTTTATCAATTTTTAATTCATTTAAGTAACTTCCAGACTTTATATTCATATAAGATAAAGCATCAATAAATGCTTTTTTTTCTAATTTATCTTTATAAAATTCAATAGAAGGAATAGGCTCATTTATTCCTATAACTTGATCAGGTTTAGTTCCCCAACTTACTTGAGGAACTAAGTTTGATATATCTATTTCTATTTCTTGATCAAATTTAGCCCCTTCATCAGATTTTAAATCTTTCCAAAATTTTAATGCTTTATTCCATTCTTTTCCTTTAGGTGCATATTTTTTATTTTTTAAATAAGTATACGTTTTTTCATCTGGTGCAATAATTCCAGATTTTGCTCCCATTTCAATTGCCATATTACAAATTGTCATTCTACCTTCCATGCTTAATTCAGAAATAACATTTCCAGAAAATTCTATTATAAATCCTGTTCCTCCTGAAGTAGTCATTTTTCTTATTACAAACAAAATAATATCTTTAGCTGTAATATATTTAGGAATTTTTCCTACAATATTAATTTTCATAGTTTTAAATCTATTTTGTTTTATCGTTTGTGTTGCAAATACATGTTCTACTTCTGAGGTTCCAATTCCAAATGATAGTGCTCCAAAAGCTCCATGAGTAGAAGTATGCGAATCTCCACATACTATTGTCATTCCTGGTAAAGTTAAACCTTGTTCTGGACTGATAACGTGTACAATTCCTTGTTCTATATGTTTTAAATCAAATAGTTTTATGTTAAATTTTTTACAATTTTTAATTAATTGTTTTATTTGTATTTTTGCTAAGTCTTCTAATTGATCAATATCTCTTTCTGTAGTTGATACATTATGATCTATAGTAGCAAAAGTTTTTTTTGGTTTTCTAACTAATCTATTTTTGATTCGTAAAGACTGAAAGGCTTGAGGTGATGTTACTTCATGAATTAAATGAAGATCAATATATATAATTGGTGTTTCTTCTTTTTCTTCATGGACTAAATGAGCGTCATATATTTTTTGATATAAGGTTTTTTTCATTTTTTTCATACTCTTTAATTAAAAATTCGGTTATGAGATTTCCCATTTCTTCAGTAGTAACATATTTTTTTTTATTATTTGTAATATCTAAAGTTTTATATCCTTTTTTTAATACATTTTTTATTGATGTATTTATAAATTTTGATATTTCTGGTTTTTTTAAACTATATTCAATTAACATTGATAAAGATAGAATTTGAGCTATAGGATTTGCTATATTTTTATTCTGAATATCAGGAGCAGATCCTCCAGCTGGTTCGTACATTCCAAATTTTTTTTCATTAAAACTTGCAGAAGGTAACATTCCTATAGATCCTGTAATCATTGCACATTCATCAGATAAAATATCTCCAAATAAATTAGAAGTTAAAATTATATCAAATTGACATGGATTTTTAATAATTTGCATTGCTGCATTATCAACATATAAATGCGATACACTTACATCAGGATATTTTTTTGATATTTTTTTAACAGTATTTCTCCATAAAATAGAGCTTTCTAAAACATTAGATTTATCAACTGAAGTTATTTTTAATCTCTTTTTTTGAGCAATTTGAAAAGCAATATGAGCAATTCTTTTAATTTCAAACTCATGATAAATTTCTGTATCAAAAGCATATTTTTCTTTTCCATTTTTTTTAATTCCTTTTGGTAACCCAAAATATATTCCTCCTGTTAATTCCCTAATGCATAGGATATTAAATCCATTAGAAATAATTTCTTTTCGTAAAGGAGATAAATCTTGAAGTTCTCGATATAATTTTGCAGGACGTAAATTACAAAAAAAATTAAACTTTTTTCTTAAATTTAATAATCCACTTCTTTCAGGTTGTTGATCTAAAGGAAGATGGTTCCATTGAGGTCCTCCTACGGATCCTAGTAAAATAGCATCAGATTTTTTACATCCTATTAAGGTTTCGTTAGGCAATCCTGTACCATGATTTTTTATACCTATTCCTCCAATATCATATTCTTTAGTTTGAATATTTAAATTAAAATATTGATTTAGTACATGTATAATTTTATAGGTTTCTTTTATAACTTCCGGTCCTATACCATCTCCGGGTAAAATTGCAATTTTAAATTTTTTTTTCATTATTAAATAAATCCTATTTTTTAGAAAATTTTATGATTAATTAGTAAAGAAAGAAATTTTATTTTATAGATGTAATTATACCATACAATTAAAATTAAAAATTTTATTAAAAAATTATTTCTTTAATAAATTTTAATGAAAAAATATCTTCTGTTTATATTCTTTTATTGTTTTAATGTTTTATCTGTTATTTTGCATTTATTTTATAAAAGCATTTATTTTTAAATCCTTTTGCATTTATATGTTCAAAAAAAATAAAAAAAAACTAAAAAAAATAAAAATTATTTAAAATTAATAAATATTCTTTTTAATTTTTTAATAAATATATTTTTTTTGAAAAATATAAAAAAAAAAAAAAAAATCCCCCTATGCAAAAAAATGCACTAAGAAATTTTAATGTTTAATTTTTAATATGTAATTTTATTTATGCAATATATTATTAGCAATTTTTTTTAATCGAAAATATTCAAAATTAACTTGTTTTTTTAACTCAATAGATCCCATTTTTACAAGTTCTTCTAAAGAATATCGTTTTACTAATCCATTTAAAATATATTGTCTTGCCGTTTTTTCTTCTAATCTAATAATTTTTCTAGCTTCTTTTTTTTGTTTTTCTATTATATATTTAGACTTTCTATATTGAAAAATTTTTCTAATATATTGTTCTTTAGCTTCTCTTTTAATTTCCATTAAAGTTATAAAAAAACTTCCTTTTTTAATTCTTTTCTCATTAATCCAATTTAATTGCTGTTTTTTTACTTGATCTAATCTGAATTTTGAAATTCCAAATAACATAAAAAATAAAGGAGTTAGAGTAATTATTTTAGGAATGTAAGTACCCATAATTCTATCCCAAATTTTTTCACATGTTACATACCCCATTGGTTCCATAAATTCAGTAATCAATCTAGAAGCTCTAGTAATAGATTTATTTCCTGCTTTAGATGTTGTCGAAAGACCACATTCATCAGATAAAGTTTCAATTGAAGCCATTACTAATTCGGAAGAAATATTAAAATGATATAACATAGCTTGTACCATAGCACGCATAGCTCGTGCTCTATGTTCATTTAATCTTCTAAATCTAGGTACTATATTTCCTGTAATTGGGTTAATAGGTTGTATAGTATAATTTATTTCACTTCTAGCAACATCAATTTGAGAAGCTTTTTTAATTGCATACCGAATGAAAGCTGGTCGTTTACTTTTACTTTTTGGTTGTGTAAATATCGGATAAAGATTGTGTATATAGTTTTTTCTAGACACTATAACCTGAACTTAGGCGGGAACTAATAAAAGTTAATGACTTTAACGCGTTAGAGATATTTTTTATATCTATTTTCAATTTTCAAAATTACGTCGGTCCGCCCAAATTTCAATAAATTTGAAAATTATAGCGCCTGGGGAAAAATTCTCCCCAACCTAACCACTTTAAATGGTGTGGTTTAACCAAAAAATATTTTTTCATTAGAAATTAATAATTTTTAACATAATTAGTTATTAAAACTCAATTTTTTAATTAAATATTTTTAAATAAAAATTTATTTTTTTTAATTTTACCTAATTTTTTTGAAAAATATAATAAAAAAAACTTATTAACTATAATCAACAACTAATAATTAATTATTAATAGTTAACCATAATAATGTAATTATTTTTTATATGCAATATAATATATATATAAATAATTTATATATTTAAAGATAAAAAAAAAATTTACTAACAAAAATTTAATTTTTCTTAATTTTTTCAGAACGTTGTATATTATTAATAGCATCTATCATAGCATAAACTATGGATTCGATAATATCTGTTGTTAATCCAAATCCATGAAATTTTCTATTATTATAATTTACTATGATATCTATTTTTTTTATTTCTTTTTCCCCTTTTTTTTCAAAAGTTAATTGACATTGTTGTATGGTAAAACAATAGTTTGTTAATTTTTTTAGTACTTTATATAAGCCATCAATTGGCCCACTATCGGTTGTTAAACTAGCTTCATATTCTTTATCTTGCAATAACAATCTTATTGAAACAGTTGTATTGTTTTCATTATCTACTATAATGCTAAATTTCTTTAATTTAAAATAAGAAAATTTTTCTTTTTTTTCATCAAGAAAAGCTAATACTTCCAAATCATAATCAAAAACTTGTCCCTTTTTATCAGCTAATTTTAAAAAATTTAAGTATAATTGATTAATATCATATTCATTTTGATGATATCCCATTTCTTTCATATAGTGTTTTACTGCAGCACGACCAGACCGAGAAGTTAAATTGAGTTTAACTTCTTTTAAACCAATAGAATTAGGATCAATTATTTCATAATTTTTTTTGTTTTTTAAAACACCATCTTGATGTATACCAGAAGAATGTGAAAAGGCATTACTACCTACAATTGCTTTGTTAATAGGAATAGGCATATGACATAGTTGACTAACTATCTGGCTAGTTTTGTAAATTTCTTTATGTTTAATATTAGTATATGCATTTAATAATTTTTTATGTAGGCTAATAGCCATTATTACTTCTTCTAAAGCAGCATTTCCAGCTCTTTCCCCAATACCATTAATAGTTCCCTCTATTTGC